>JAUZSN010000001.1 GCA_030949405.1 Methylococcales bacterium
AAATCACTTTCTATTTATATTTTTCTTCATAACCAGAGTAAAGTTTTTGGCCAATGCAATTGGGTGTCTTGTCTCAATTATTCTTATTTATCTTTTGAGTTTAACCGTTATTGATAGATAATAGCTCTGACCCGGAAAACTAAATATTTTCTTCATAATTTGCGAGATAAGGTACAAAACTTATACAACCATTAAAAGATAATAATATGCGTCATGGAGGGGTTTATATAATAATATGCCGATGGCTCTAGAAAACGCAAAAGAGCGACTGGATTCTTTTTATCCAAGATGATATGCAGTTGGTTCGTCATTTTAGAGGAAGAGGATTATCAATATATTGAAAGTTTTTTTAATTACTTTCCTGAAAAGGCTTTTTTAAACCCCGTTTTTTTAAAAGGACTTAGCGTTATAAACGAAATAAGCGTATTACATATATATTTATAATGATTTCCCTTGTTATTTTCGTCATTCATAGCAGGAAGAGAAAATATCAGACAGGATTTAGTTATACTGATGTATTTATTGCTAATCGAACTAGGTTATTAGATAGGAATTGGATGTTTTTATTAAGTGAAGAGAGAAAATTCTATACAGGCAAAAGAAAAATTTGGGTTAATGGGGTTTATGGCTTGCCCTTTTGTTATGTGTTTACCTCAAGTTCCTGTTTGCAGAGGTAAGCATAAGACGCATATCCGTAAAGTTAGCCGAAAAATGGTCAGGTAGTGAACCAAAGCTTATTTATTGAAAAAATAAAATTTTTTGGAATAAATTTAAGAGCAGTAGATTTAAATAAACTTACCTATAGCAGAAAACTATTTAGAATGTATTAATAATATTAAAAAACCTTATCAATATAGCTGCTAGGTAATACTTATATCTTTTTAGAGTTTTTCATAAATTAGAATTATTATTTAATTCATTTAAATAGAAAAATGTTATTGTCATATAACTACCCCAGGCTATTAATTACGTGGGTTGTAGCGATTTTATGGGTATATTTTAGTCTCAAAACTGACATTGAGCGGGTATAGTTTTATATTTTTTAATTAAAATAACTAATTAAAAACAAACTATTATGTCTTGTTTTTACGTAGCGCGTAGGGGGAGGCAGAAATTAAGTCTCCTTCTTTAAAGGGGATTAGGATTTTATACAAATAATGCGGTTTATACGCGTAAGCACAGTTTGATAAATATTCCTAACCCCTCTTTGCTAAAGAGCGGGACTTGTTGAGCTTGTTCCCAACCGCTTCCGCATGGGAATGCAGAATCATAGGTGTATTCTAAATCAATTTTTGCTGTGACAAGAGCCGCCCAATGTCCAAAAGTAAAAAGTAAGAAGATATGTTTTTTGGTCATTAGACTTGTTCTTTTGAATTATTACCTATTAATTATATTAAAATTCCATAATCCAGCAGATAATAAAATAATTGAATCTTTTACAAATGGAATATGATTTCTAAACTTATCAACTAAACAACGATAACGCTTCATTCCGCCTATCTTCATTTTCTACAATAACGCGATCTTCACCAGCAATTCCCGCTTAACGGATAAATGTAGTAAAATCAAAAAGATAAAAAATTCATAACTCTGCTATTTTATGCCTAAAAAATTACCTCCAGTCCCTAAACAGGGCAGTCTTAAGTTTCGCAAGAAATTTTCTATGCCTGTACTTCTTGATCAAGTTAAATCCAATTTTATTAAATTACCTGATTACCGAAAAAAAGAAGGAAAATTTCCTTTAGCGGATGTATTAATGTCTGGTTTAGCCATATTTAGCCTAAAAGACACCTCACTACTTGAATTTGATAAAAAACGAAGCGACCCTGTACGCCTTCAAAATCTAAAAACTTATATGGTATTGATAATATTCCGTGCGATACACAGCTAAGGACCCTACTTGATAAGGTTCATCCTCATTTATTACGCCCCATCTTTGTGGAATTACACCGAACTTTACAGCAGCAAGGTGAATGGGAGCAATATAAATTTTTAGGCAAATATCTAGTAAGCATGGATGGTACAGGTGTTTACAGCTCTTCTAATATCAGCTGTTCTGAATGTTGTGTAAAAAATAAGGGCAAGGATAATGAAAGCTATTACCATCAGCTACTTGCGGCTGTTATGGTTCATCCCGATAAAAAAACAGTACTGCCTTTTTATCCTGAAGCCATTACACACCAAGACGGTGATAATAAAAATGATTGTGAACACAATGCTTCTGCACGTCTTATCCCTCAATTACATAAAGATTTTCCACGTGCTGAATTCATTGCCCTGCAGGATACACTTGCCTGTAACGGCCCTCATATTAAAAGATTAAAAGAACATAATTTCAGCTTTATTATCACAGCAAAGCCGCAAGCTAACAGCCTTCTACTGAAGAAAGTCTTAGCAGGCTTAGATAATAATACAACACAAGAAATGAGATTTACACGTGAAGACGGGACTGAAATGGGTTACCGTTACGTTAATAATATTTCATTAAACCAAACCCACCGTGACCTTAAGGTCAATTTCATTGATTATTGGGAGATTCACCCTAACCGAAAAAAATTTATTTATGCCTGTGTGACCGATATACCACTCACCGCCGATAATGTGGCTGATGTCGTACGCGCAGGTCGGACTCGATGGAAAGTCGAGAATGAAACCTTCAACACCCTGAAGAATCAAGGCTACAACTTAGAACATAATTATGGGCATGGTGAAAAATACCTTTCAACGGTATTTGCTACGCTCACCTTACTCGCTTTTTTTCTGGATCAAATACAAGAAACCAGTTGCCGTTATTTTCAAGCGGCACGTGATCGTCAGCATACACGCACTGGACTCTGGAGAGAAATTAAAGCTTTATTTTATACTCACTATATTTCCGATTGGGAACAACTTTATGCGGCTTTGATTTGGGGTCATGAAGGCTCTCAATTAGTGCCACGTTGGAATAATACGCGTTAACTGACCAAGGTTGTCAGTTTCTTCTTCAGGGTAATTTTGGGTATAAAATGGCGGTTAATTAAAGCGATGAAATAATCGAGGGTGGTATTTTGATTAATGAAACCTGAAAATTACTTCATCAATTTTCAACGGTTAAGCGGGAATTGCTGTTAATTATATTAAAAATTCCATAATCCAGCAGATAATAAAATAATTGAATCTTTTACAAATGGAATATGATTTCTAAACTTATCAACTAAACAACGATAACGCTTCATTCCGCCTATAACATTTTCTACAATAACGCGATCTTTACTCATCTCTCTATTCTCATCTTTCTGTAATTTTGATAATTCTGGGGAAAGATTATATTTTGATTTTTTAGGCTTTTTATGGGGTATATAAATATTTTCAGCCGTGTAATTTTTACCAAAACCTTTATACCCTAGATCAATAAGAATATTAAAATCATTAAACCAATTTAATTCAGGATTAAATTCTTTTTTAAACATGCCGTAATCATGATTTTTCCCAGAAAATGTGCAACCTATATATAAAATAGTAAAATCTAAAGTTGTGATAACGGTATTTTTAATGGTGTGTCCTTTTTACCGCTATAGTGCTCTGTCTGCTTTTCGCTATCCTTTGGTCGTTGGATAGCACGTTCGGTAACC
>JAUZSN010000003.1 GCA_030949405.1 Methylococcales bacterium
AAAAGGATAATATATTATGTGAAGGGAAAGGCGCAACGCTATTAAAAAAATGGTGTCAAGAAAAAACAGAACAGTATCAACAAACAAAAGAAGGAATCAGCGCATTCTTACGCCGTCAAATTTTACTAGAGATACTTGATAAAAAAACAGTTGAGACTTATCGAAAGGAAGATGAGAAACGATGGGACATCTAATTTTTTCCTCCCTTTCGCCTTCCCCCCGCAAGCGGGTCCCCCCAGCTTCGGTCGGGAAAAAATTCAGATTAAAATTGGGGTAATTACAGAGAACTTGAAGCATCATCATAATGCTCGCTCATATCAACCTTGCTAATTTGTGTATAATGACCGCCGCTAAGATAACGGAACATATATTCAACATAAGGACCATCTAGTTTTTCGTCTAGCATAGAAATTGGAACCTTAACACCCCACATATTACCCATTGAGCCAAACAATCGCCTATGATTTAAAACTTGAAAGCATTTCCAAGTATCTTCGGGTTCTTGGCATGAGAACTTAACAGCGTATTTCATGACTTCCATACACATACCAATCAAATCCTGTCCTTCATTTCTGCGAATATCAAGCATGAATGAGTCACCAGTAATACCAAACCATTCAGACCTCAACCCAGTGCCTTTGCCTGTTTCAACATCCACAAAGCCCATTTCGGGTGGATTTTCACAAAGAACAAGCATGTGGCAATGTGGGTGCCAAGTTTCACCATCCTTTGATTTTGGGGTTTCATAGCTAAAAACTGAACCTTTAACTTTTGAAAATTCCGTAAACATTCTTTGACCAGGTGACTTTAAATATTTTTTGCGACGTTGAAAAAGAAGCTGAATCGATTTTTGTAAGTGCTCAAACCTTTCCATTAAATTGTCACCATTTTTTACGGTGAACGTAAGAAGATAAGCTTTTAATTTCGGGTTTTCCTTAAGGACATGCTCAATCTTACCATGATATGCTTTAAGTTTTTGAGCGCCGCGACGAATTGCACAAGGTTGGCAAAGTAGATGCTTACCACAAAAATTAGCAGACGTTAAACGGTTCTTGTTGTGGTCATAATAATGCCTAAAGGTAAGCCAAGAAGCACATCGTTCCATCCTGTCATATATCTTTTCAACAAATGGGTTTGCGTGACCAAAACGAACTTCATCTACAAGCATTAATTCTTCTAAATATTCGACAAGTTCAAGGTTGTTTTTTTTTGCCTTACCGTACCTTTCAACCCTTTTAAATACTGACAAAGAATCAACATCTAAGCCAATCTGGAAAACTGCGCCCTCTTTAGTTGTATGTATCAAGAGAATAGACCCCTCACGCTTCGCGAGAGAAGGCCATTCAAATAGAAATGAATAGAAATATTTACCATAATTGGCTTAGAAAACAGCAGAGAGCAACAGCAACGTCTTTTTGTGCAGGTATAGCGTTTTAAAGTTTTAAACGTTATAATGCGCATTGTAACCACCTTCTAGGTTGGTTTTTTAAGCTGTGTAGGCTTTTAACTATTCGGGAGGACGTTGGCGCGTCCTTCCTTTTTTTTGTTATATTCATCATTTTTATTTTTGACCATCCTTAATAGACATCAAATCAAGTAAATCCTGTTGAGTTGGTTCTTTGTTTTTTAAAGCTGAACTAAGAAGTCTTGAAGCTAACGTGTCAGAAGGTGGAGAAGTATTATTTTTAGCAGACTCCAAAGCTTCAATCATTGCTTTTATAACTGGGCGAGACTCCTCTAAAAGTTCACGCATTACAGAAGCAGGACGTGAACCAGTGTATGAACAAAGAATCTTAAGCAAATTATAATCATCTTCTGAAATTGTGATTTTCATAGGCCTCGAATTAGAATAAGCGCGAGGGCGACCGCCTTTATTTTTAGGTTTAGGTTCCTCTAAAGATGTTTTCATGAACCAAAACATAGCAGGAAAAAGAAAATTAGTAAAGTGAAAAAGTCCAGTGGGCTGGACTAAGTACGGTTATTATAAAGTACCGTAATACTTGCAAGGGCTGGGCTCGTAGGAAGTCGCCCAGCTTCGAACTGATAAAGCTCGTGCGCTTCGCGCGTTGACTAAAAAAAGGTTAAGGCTTAAGGAACTTGAAAGGTGCTGACCTTGCTAATTGAATAATATCTTATGCTTTGAAAGGTGCTGACCTTGCTAATTGAATAATATCTTATGCTTTGAAAGGTGCTGACCTTGCTAATTGAATAATATCTTATGCTTTGAAAGGTGCTGACCTTGCTAATTGAATAATATCTTATGCCTCAAGAGGTGCTGACCTTGCTAATTGAATAATATCTTATGCTTTGAAAGGTGCTGACCTTGCTAATTGAATAATATCTTATGCTTTGAAAGGTGCTGACCTTGCTAATTGAATAATATCTTATGCTTTGAAAGGTGCTGACCTTGCTAATTGAATAATATCTTATGCTTT
>JAUZSN010000004.1 GCA_030949405.1 Methylococcales bacterium
AATAATATCTTATGCTCTCGAAAGGTGCTGACCTTGCTAATTGAATAATATCTTATGCTTTGAAAGGTGCTGACCTTGCTAATTGAATAATATCTTATGCTTTGAAAGGTGCTGACCTTGCTAATTGAATAATATCTTATGCTTTACTTTACCAGTTGAATAATATATTATTCATGAATAAGGGGTATAAAATGGCAAAGACAAAAAATGGAAGAAACATCATCATAAAAATAAAAGTAGGCAGCAAGGTAACATCAGCATCAATTGATGACACACTAGCAGACCTTTTTTGCATAAAAAAGGATAATATATTATGTGAAGGGAAAGGCGCAACGCTATTAAAAAAATGGTGTCAAGAAAAAACAGAACAGTATCAACAAACAAAAGAAGGAATCAGCGCATTCTTACGCCGTCAAATTTTACTAGAGATACTTGATAAAAAAACAGTTGAGACTTATCGAAAGGAAGATGAGAAACGATGGGACATCTAATTTTTTCCTCCCTTTCGCCTTCCCCCCGCAAGCGGGTCCCCCCAGCTTCGGTCGGGAAAAAATTCAGATTAAAATTGGGGTAATTACAGAGAACTTGAAGCATCATCATAATGCTCGCTCATATCAACCTTGCTAATTTGTGTATAATGACCGCCGCTAAGATAACGGAACATATATTCAATATATGGACCATCTAACTTTTCGTCAATCATTGATGATGGCAATTTAACCCCTCTTAAATTACCAAACGATGAAAACAAACGTCTATGGTTTAAAACTTGAAAACAATGCCATGTGTCTGATGGTTCTTGTTCTGTAAACTTCACAGCATACTTAAAAACTTCCATGCATAAATCAATTACATCTTGATATTCTTTACGTCTGCAATCTACAATAAAACTATCTCCGGTGATTTTGAACCATTCTTTACAAAGTCCGTTACCTTTACCTGTTAAAGGGTTAACTCGACCCATACATAACTCTTCCTCATGTAAAATTAAGATATGGCAATGCGGATGCCATAAGCCACTATTTTTGCCCTTTTTAACCTCGTAGCTTAAAACAGCACCTTGAATTTTTGACATTTCAGTAAATTTTTTATCAGCGTTTAAATTATAATTGCGGTTTTTCAAAAGCTTTTTTATTGAACTTTGTAAATGATTAAAACGTTCTCGTAAATTATCCCCATCCTTAACCGTGAACGTAAGCATAGATGCTTTCAATTTAGGATTCTCTTTTAAAACATGAACTATTTTTTGATGGTATGCTCTTAATTTTTGAGAGCCACGACGTATTGCACAAGGTTGGCAAAGCAAGTGCTTTCCGCAAAAATTAGCAGATGTTAAACGGTTTGCCTTGTGGTCAATATAATGACGGAAGGTTAACCAAGATGCACACTTGTCCAGGCGATTGTAAAGTTTATCAACCATGGCAGGAACATGACCATATAAAACTTCATCCTTAAGCATAAGTTCTTCAATATACTCAACAATTTCAAGGTTGTTTTTCTTAGCACTTCCATAACGTTTTATACGTTCAAAAACGTTAATGTTTTCTGCATTGATTTCAAGTTGTGGCACTTTAGTTGTATGTATCAAGAGAATAGACCCCTCACGCTTCGCGAGAGAAGGCCATTCAAATAGAAATGAATAGAAATATTTACCATAATTGGCTTAGAAAACAGCAGAGAGCAACAGCAACGTCTTTTTGTGCAGGTATAGCGTTTTAAAGTTTTAAACGTTATAATGCGCATTGTAACCACCTTCTAGGTTGGTTTTTTAAGCTGTGTAGGCTTTTAACTATTCGGGAGGACGTTGGCGCGTCCTTCCTTTTTTTTGTTATATTCATCATTTTTATTTTTGACCATCCTTAATAGACATCAAATCAAGTAAATCCTGTTGAGTTGGTTCTTTGTTTTTTAAAGCTGAACTAAGAAGTCTTGAAGCTAACGTGTCAGAAGGTGGAGAAGTATTATTTTTAGCAGACTCCAAAGCTTCAATCATTGCTTTTATAACTGGGCGAGACTCCTCTAAAAGTTCACGCATTACAGAAGCAGGACGTGAACCAGTGTATGAACAAAGAATCTTAAGCAAATTATAATCATCTTCTGAAATTGTGATTTTCATAGGCCTCGAATTAGAATAAGCGCGAGGGCGACCGCCTTTATTTTTAGGTTTAGGTTCCTCTAAAGATGTTTTCATGAACCAAAACATAGCAGGAAAAAGAAAATTAGTAAAGTGAAAAAGTCCAATTATAAAGTACCGTAATACTTGCAAGGGCTGGGCTCGTAGGAAGTCGCCCAGCTTCGAACTGATAAAGCTCGTGCGCTTCGCGCGTTGACTAAAAAAAGGTTAAGGCTTAAGGAACTTGAAAGGTGCTGACCTTGCTAATTGAATAATATCTTATGCCTCAAGAGGTGCTGACCTTGCTAATTGAATAATATCTTATGCCTCAAGAGGTGCTGACCTTGCTAATTGAATAATATCTTATGCTTCTAAAAGGTGCTGACCTTGCTAATTGAATAATATCTTATGCCTCAAGAGGTGCTGACCTTGCTAATTGAATAATATCTTATGCCTCAAGAGGTGCTGACCTTGCTAATTGAATAATATCTTATGCCTCAAGAGGTGCTGACCTTGCTAATTGAATAATATCTTATGCCTCAAGAGGTGCTGACTTTGCTAATTGAATAATATCTTATGCTTCAAAAGGTGCTGACCTTGCTAATTGAATAATATCT
>JAUZSN010000005.1 GCA_030949405.1 Methylococcales bacterium
CTTTAAGTAGCGTGTACATTTGACGACTAAACATCATTAAGTCAATCGCTTCTATTTTCTCCTCAAAAAGATTAATGATTGCGGGCTTTTGTTCAAGACTAATTTCAACAGGCGTAATCCCAAGACTAGATAATTGTTTGGCTACCGTCATAGTGTTTTCACTTTCTAATACCCCTTCAACTAATTCACCTTGGCTGTTACGCGCTTTATAAGAAGAAAACGGCATAAGCAATCCTTCAAATTTAAAAATCAGTTATAATCAATACCTTCGCCAAAAATCATGCCATTTCAACATGAATTTTACCGAGTTCTGCGGCTTGAAAAATTTTATCGTTAATTAAAATTTCATCCGACTCAATGCCGAGTGAATTAATAATCCGACGCGTGATTTTACCTGCCCTGTAGAAGGTTTTTAAATCCGACATACTTTCGGGATTTAATCCCTCTATTTTAGGTAATAATAGCTGTGAAAACGTCACCATAAATAGGGAAAAATTCGCCATATTATTTACGGGTGTTTTTTTTGACATTCATAAAGTCTTCAAGCCCCCAATATTGCTTGGCATCACGAAAATTAAATTCAATTTGAAAACGTAATGAGTAATAATTAATCAAATTCTTCGCTGCTAAACTTGTATCGTCACTAAACAAAATGACTTTGCTAACTCGACCTGTTTTAAGATGCGTTTTAACAATGAAAACAACATTCAATAAATCAGGAAAATTTTTATGCCAAGCTTGAACTTGGTACACACAAATTTGACTGTTTTTTTCCACCTCTGTTGAGACAGGCTCTTGCTCGATTAATTTTTCTAAGGTGATTCTTTCACCGTATTTTTTAGGTCTTCCGCGCCCAGAGTAATCACCTTTATATTGAAAATATAAGACGGAATCATGACGCAGTTTTGAAATCAAATGTAGCCCTGTTTGCTTGACCATTTGTACAGCGGCATTGTTTCCTAATGCGCCATCATAAACAAAATAAACAATCGCTAACTCGCATCCAATTAACTGTAATGCCTGATGAAGACAACCTTGTAACTGCATTAAAAAAGGGGATAATTTTACATTAATACGACTTTTATTTTTACTCCCTTGAGGTCTTCCCACTTTTCCTTTAGAGGGTGAAAGTTTGTTTTTAGCGGCTTTAGGGGCGGAGTTTTTCACGTCCTCTCGAAGCAATTGCTCAGTTATTAAAGGATAGGCTTTACGCGAATCAACATCTAACAAAGACAGGCTTATAAAGCATAAACTTCGTACGGTTTTACTCTGAATAGATGAAAAAAAATTTCCTAATCCATGCGTTTTTTTTCCTGACTTAGTCACAACAACTTCATCGGCAATGAGAATAAATACTTGTTCAAATTGAGACGCAAGATGCTGTTTAACCAATAACCAACATAACTGTGACCAATTATGACCTTCGTTAAAAAAGCGTTGAATGGTGCGATAACTCCCTCCCTTTTCAGTCCATCGAGAAATACCAAGCATCGTTACGCGCCCTGTCATCGTGAGCGTTGCTTCGACAATAACAATTAACTGTTTCATTGTTCGAGAGCATAAGGCTGGACTAAGAGCCTCAAGCGTTGTTATTATTTCATTCATAGTCAGGTTTTGTAAGTTTTGTTGATGTTTCAATCTACAATTTTACTTGATCTGGCTATTTTTTGTTTAAAAGCTAAGCATGTCCGTTTGGCGAAGGTATTGGCTGATGTTTCGGTAATATAGTCACGCGGATTTAATTTTCTTAATATTTGAATTTGACCAATAATAGCGTGAGATTGGTTTAGCACTTTTTCAAGAATCGCTTTAACAACGGGATATGCTTCAGGATGTACCGCTGAAGCATCAAGTGGATTATCACCATTAATAATCCTAAGAAACCCTGCCGCTTGCTGATAAGCCTTATCGCCTAAACGTGGCACTTTTTTAAGTTGTTTTCTATTTTTAAATGCGCCATTTTCATTTCGATAGCTGACAATATTATCTCACTAATAGTTGTTGATAATCCTGAGACTTGTTTTAGCAACGCGCGTGGAAGCGGTATTCACATCAACACCTACAGCATTTACACAATCTTCAACAACCGTATCAAGCATTCGCGCAAGCTGAACTTGATTGACATCATGTTGATATTGACCCACTCCAATCGCTTTCGCTTCAATTTTAACTAATTCTGCTAACGGGTCTTGTAATCGTCTAGCAATAGATACCGCACCGCGTATTGAAACATCTAAATCAGGAAATTCTTTAGCCGCAAGTTCTGAGGCAGAATAAACTGAAGCACCTGCTTCTGAAACCATAACTTTATTAAATCTTAATTCAGAATGACGTTTGGCTAGTTCTGCAACTAAAGGCAACACTTGCGCCTTCATCTAATAATTGTATAGCGGCTTCAATTTGTGCGTAATGTGTTGCTAATTCTTTGTGCTCAACAGTAAGGTAATATCCATGTTACAAACAATTCGATTAAAAAAGGTCTGCATTGTAGCAGTTTGTGAATAGTAAGGATTACAAAAGCCTTTTTTGCCTACAATGGTAACTTTATTTTTAGCGATATGCTAATACTCAAGTTTAAATTATTGAAACTTGAATATAACTATCCAAAACACAGAGGCAAAATCAATGCTGAAAAAAGCTCTACTAGTCGGTACACAATCAGGCTGTGGAAAAACTACAATAATGTTGGCTTTGCTGCAATATTTAAAATCAAAACAATTAAAAATTCAGGCTTTTAAAGCAGGACCTGATTATCTTGACCCTTTTTGGCATCAGGCAATTACAGGTAAACCTTCTTATAATTTAGATACAAAAATGATGGGAGTCAATATTTGTAAACGCCAGTTAAATAAACAGTCTGAAAAAGTACAAATAGCATTAATCGAAGGTGTGATGGGCTTATTTGATGGTCATACAGGCGTAGGTGAAGAAGGTTCTAGTGCAAATTTAGCAACCGTATTAAATATTGCCTGTCATTTTGGTTGTTGATGTGAAAGGCATGGCGGGATCATTAGTGCCATTAGTTTCTGGTTTTTGCGATTATGCTGGAAAACTTGAGTTTAAGATTTCAGGTATTATTGCCAACCGTGTTGGTAGTGCGCGTCATGCTCGAATTTTGAAAGATTTGCTAACAGATTATAATTTACCACCTCTTTTTTGGGTGGATGGAAAAGATGCCCCCAGTTTGCCTGAGAGACATTTAGGATTAAAAGACCTGAAGAAGCTGATGTTCCTGATTTTTTACCTTTTTTCATTTAGATGATAATATTTTATCCTATTCTTTTACAAGCTCAGTTAATGAAAAAATTGTTGATGTTAAACATAAGCTCCTACTAGTAGGCAAGACTATCGCTGTTGCTAAAGACCCTAGCTTGTTGTTTTATTTACCCCTCTAACATTAACTGGCTAAAGAAGAAGGTGCGGAAGTTCGATTTTTTTCACCCATAGGGGGTGAGCTACTGCCAAAAATACCGATGCAATTTGGTTACCAGGTGGTTATCCTGAGCTTTATGCTCAAGCTTTATCAAAATCCACCTAGCTTAGTTGCTATTCGTAATTTAATAAATTAGGCGTACCTGTATTAGCAGAATGTGGCGGTGCAACCTTGTTGGGTAAACAATTAGTTGACCTTTGACGGTATAAGCTGGTACTTATGGCAAATGTTTTTCCTTATACTTCTGTCAGCGGAAAAACGTCTAATTTCTTTAGGTTACCGAGATGAAGCAAAGCGGTATTAGAGGGTACATGAATTTCATCACTCCTATCCATTGAAAATGATGAAGACTTAGAAACCTGTTTCACTATTAAAAAAGGCGATAAAGGTGTGCGTTATAAAAATGTTCGTTGCTTCTTATATACATTGGTATTTTCCAGTGCGCCCAGAAGTTATCGCCAAGTTGGTTATCATGAAAGCAAGAGAGAATAGACAAAGGTTTAATTTTAGTCCATACAGGCAAAGGGAAAGGCAAAATCTTCCAGTGCTTTTGGTATGGTTTTTAGAGCCGCAGGTTGGGGGGATGAAAAGTCTGCGTAATTCAATTCATCAAAGCTACCAATGGCAAGCAGGTGAACAAAAAGTAGCCGCCGAACGTTTGCGATAATATTGAATGGCATACTTTAGGTGATGGCTTTACTTGGGATACTAAAAATCCTGAACAGGATATTAAAACCAGTCGAGAAATTTGGGAATTTGCACAACAAAAAATTCTGTCAGAAGAATTCTGATTTTTATTTTGC